>NZ_JAVRCE010000014.1:109112-156407 GCF_034530915.1 Nostoc sp. DedQUE09 | reverse complement strand
GTAGGTAATGTTTGGGATTTAAGAAGAAATTCGACTTGTGTGTACACGGTAGCCCAATGCATGGGGGGATTATGGGGGGTAATTCGACTTGTGTGTACACCGTAGCCCCTTATAAAGGGGAGGGAACTGTATTTTTAGTTTCCCCCCAATGCATCGGGGGGATTAAGGGGGGTAATTCAATTTGTGTGTACACCGTAGCCCACAGGCGCAAAGGGTTGGGGGAGGGGTTCTTTTATTATGGGTAATTTGGCGGATACGATCTCAATCAAGGTTATATTATTTGACCTTCCGACCAAACAAGCGTTAGGAAATAGCTAATTTAATCGGCGCATTTATTGATTAGGTGTGTGAAGGCATCAATCAGGCGATCGCTTTCCATTGGTACAATGTCCTGTCCATGCATCACATTTTGAGTAATATGAAAATGCACCAATGCTCCTAAGAGAATTCTCGCTGTTGCCTCTGGATCGGGTATCTTTAATTCTGGAGCCGCTAAGTAGTGAGTAAGAGTTTCCGCTACTGGCTTAATCATCGCCCGAACGCAAATTTGAGCTAACTCTGGAAAACGTCCAGATTCTCCGATTAGTACTCGCATAAATGCACTATGTTCTTTGTCGTTAAGCATCTGCTCTAATGCTTTGGTTGCTACCTGATACAGTATGACGGCTGGTTCTCCCTCAATAGGTTCTGTGCCAAAAATGGAGCTGTTCTTTTTGCTAGCCAGTTGCTCTAACAGTACTTTAAACAGTCCTTCTTTATCTTGAAAGTGGCTGTAGACTGTCGCTTTAGAAACACCTGCTGCTACTGCTACCCGATCCATACTTGTGCCAGCATAGCCATGTTGAAGGAATTCTTGCATTGCCCCTTGCAGAATTTGCTCCACTTTATCAACGGAATTGTCCCGATCAACTTCGTCAGCTTTGATGCGTACCATTTATTAATCATCCTTTCTTATAAACAATATTAATAGATGCTGCAAAATGCCCCAGTACAAAATGGCAAAAATAAATATGCCCTTTGTTGAAGGGGGCATACTTCTCTACGAGAGGCTGCACTTCTCTACGAGACGCTGCGCGTAGCTTGCTTCCCCGGAGGGGTACGACTACGCTCTGTTACCACGCCAAGGACTGCGCTCAGTACAAGGGGGGCAGCAATAGCATTTCACTGCATAATGCCTTTGCAAATTGATTGGCAAGTTTAGTTGTGTCCTATTGACTAAACTAGTCCGTTTAGTTTAGCATGAATTGAACTGGACAGTTTAGTACAGGTTGCTACTGGTGGTAAGGGGGAATAAGATGAGGGAAAACAGGAATTCAGAGGGTTTAAGGTCTTCTCAGAATCTTTTGCGATCGCCACTTCTACTTACAATACTTGCATCTCTAGCAATAGGTGGAATCAGTGTTTATGCGGTGATGAAGCTTCAGGCTACAGCTAATGAAAAGCAGAAAGCACCAGTAGTAGTTCAGCCTGTGGTAAAAACAGTAACAGCATTAGGGCGGTTAGAACCAAAGGGAGAAATAATAAAACTATCAGCGCCTTCTTCTAATGAAGGAAATCGGGTAGAGCAACTATTGGTGAAAGAAGGCGATCGCGTCAAAGCTGGGCAGATAATTGCGATTATGGACAACCGCGATCGCCTACAAGCTAATTTAGGTGAAGCACAAAAACAAGTTCAAGTTGCCAAATCCCGCTTTAACCAGGTAAAAGCTGGAGCCAAACAGGGAGAAATTGGAGCGCGTCAAGCAACTGTGAATCGTCTGCAAGTAGAACTAGAAGGAAACATCAAAACTCAGCAAGCCACAATTAATCGTATAGAAGCAGAACTCCTTGGGCAACAACGGAGCTTGCAAGCAACAGTGGCTCGTGTAGCAGCCGAGAGGCGTAATGCCCAAGCTGACGTGCAGCGCTACGAGACTTTATATAGAGCAGGAGCAATTTCTAGCCAGGAAGTTGATAACAGACGCTTAAGCGCCGAAACTTCCACTCAAGCGTTAATTGAAAGCCAAGCCACTCAGACAAGAACTGTGGCAACCCTACAACAGCAGCTTAACGAAGCAAAAGCCAACCAGGAACAAACTCTCGCCAGCTTACAACAGCAGATTAACGAAGCAAAAGCTAACTTAAATCAAACTGCTGAAGTTCGCCCAACAGATATAGCAAATGCACAAGCAGAAATAGACAGCGCTCAAGCCACGGTGGAGAAAATTAAAGCAGAACTGGCGCAGGCATACGTTGTGGCTCCTAAAGCCGGTCGAATTTTGGAGATTAATACGCGAGCCGGCGAAACTGTTGGCGATGAAGGAATTGTGGCTCTAGGTCAAACCGACCAGATGTATGCAGTGGTAGAAGTCTATCAAAGTGATATCAAGAAAGTGCGTCCGGGACAGGATGTGCAGGTAAGTAGTGATTCCCTACGCAATGAATTAGAGGGAAGAGTGGATTGGATTGGTATGCAGGTAAAGCGGCAAAATCTAATTAACGCTGACCCCTCTAGCAATATTGATGCCAGAGTAGTGGAAGTCCATGTGCAACTGAATAAACTATCTAGCCAAAATGCTTCTAGCTTAACTAATTTGCAAGTCAAGGCGGTAATTGAACTGTGATTGGATTTATCCAGCAACTGCGGCGGCGAACACCTTTAGGATGGCTGCAACTGAGTCATGAAAAAGGTCGTCTTTTGGTGGCATTGTCAGGTATTGCCTTTGCCGATGTTCTAATGTTCATGCAGCTAGGGTTTCAGAATGCCCTGTTTGAAAGTAACACAATGCTGCATCGGAGTATGCAGGCTGATATGTTTGTCATCAGCCCCCAAGCACGTAACCTAGCATATATGTCTAGCTTTACGCGGCGGCGGTTGTATCAAGTAATGGATGTACCAGGTGTAAAGTCGGCAGAAGCAATGTATGTCAACATTGTTGATTGGAAAAATCCCCAAACACGTCAGAAAACGACAATATTAGTTATGGGGTTCAATCCTGATCGGCAAATGTTGAACTTAGCGGATGTTAATCGCCAGATAGATGCTATTAAGTTACCAGATACCGTTCTGTTTGATCGCGCCTCTAGAGGAGATTATAATGATGCGATCGCCAAAATTGAACAAGGTAAAACTGTCACAACCGAAATAGAACGGCGGACAATTACCGTTAGCGGCTTATTTTCAGTCGGGGCTTCCTTCATAGCCGATGGTACTTTGATTACCAGCGACCAGAACTTTCTGCGACTATTTCCCAGGCAAGAAGCAAGCAGTGTCAGTCTCGGTTTAGTGCAGCTGCAACCAGGGTCTGACCCAAAACAGATGAAAGCAGCTTTAGAAGCTCATTTAGATGATGATGTCAAAGTTTTAACCAAAGCAGAATTTCTCGAATTTGAAATAAATTACTGGAAAACAAATACGGCGATCGGGTTTATCTTCAGCCTGGGTGTAGCAATGGGGTTTTTGGTGGGCGTGATTATCGTCTATCAAGTTCTTTCTACAGATGTGAATTCCCACATGAAAGAATACGCCACTTTTAAAGCAATGGGATACAACAATCTCTACTTATTAGGTGTGGTATTTGAAGAGGCGATAATTTTGGCAATTTTGGGCTTTATCCCAGGAGTGATCGCACCTTTAGGACTTTATCATTTAACTCGTAATGCCACCAATTTGCCAGTTTACATGACCGTAGCACGGGCCTTGACGGTATTAACACTGACTATGATTATGTGTATAATTTCTGGTGCGATCGCCACCCGTAAATTACAATCGGCTGACCCCGCAGATATGTTTTAAATTTGTCATTTGTCATTTGTTATTTGTTATTTGCAAAGGACAAATGGCTAGCATCACGAGTAATCAAGCTATTTATGAGTAGTCAACCTGTAATCTCTGTTAAAAATCTCGACCACTATTTTGGTCATGGTCAACTTCGCAAGCAAGTTCTTTTTGATATCAACCTGGATATTAACGCTGGCGAAATTATTATTATGACTGGGCCTTCTGGTTCTGGGAAAACTACACTTCTCACCTTAGTCGGTGGCTTGCGTTCTGCTCAATCCGGCAGTTTGCAAATATTGGAACAAGAACTGTGTGGCGCTAACAAAAGACAACTTACTCAAGCGCGACGCAGTAACGGTTATATTTTCCAAGCGCACAATCTGCACGGTAGCCTGACAGCACTTCAGAACGTCAGAATGGGCTTGGAAGTGCATAATAATATTTCCCCGGCAGAAATGAAAAGCCGATCGGCCGAAATGTTAGAGGAGGTAGGATTAGGAAATCGCCTGAATTATTATCCTGATGATTTATCTGGGGGACAAAAACAAAGAGTTGCGATCGCTCGTGCATTGGTTGGTCGTCCTAAAATTGTTTTAGCAGACGAACCCACCGCCGCCCTTGACAGCAAATCGGGGCGAGATGTGGTCAACCTCATGCAAGAACTAGCTAAAGAACAAGACTGTACCATTCTTTTGGTTACTCATGACAACCGCATTCTAGATATTGCTGATCGCATCGTCTATATGGAAGATGGCAAGTTAGTAAATGACCATGCTGTTGTTGCAGCAAATTAAACTGCTATGTCTTGCAATACATATCTAAGAAAATTAAATATGCGTTAGCCAGAATATTTGTGGAGACTTAGCAGTGCTACGTCCCTACATCATTTTTTGGAAATTTATAATAAGTTTACAATTGTTCATTTTAAATTAACTACTCATTCTCGCATCAAAACGAGAAAATTTAAATATTATTTAGCTTTTGAAAGCTGCGGATAAAATATTACAGCGGTTCTCAGTTGAGTGAGGTACAAGAACCCCTCCCCGCAAGCGAGGAGGGGAATATGATGTACCTCATGTGATTAGTAAACGCTATATACTTTTTAAATGGAAATAATTCTAAGGTTTAGGTAGATAGAATTATATACCCATGAAATTTTTTAGATTTATAGCAACCGCCAAGGCGGTTAAGCCGCTGTGTGAAGCACAGCTTCCATCGCATCTCTCAGACAGCCACATTGAATTATTTGCTTACGAATTCGGCTTTTTAACCATGACCAACATCGCTCAATTTTGTTAAGATCGGGGGAATAAGATGGCAAGTATTTTAACTGACACCCAGCAGCTTCAATTAATTGAATAATCTGTCCACCTTTATGGAAGCTGGCATTATCTGCAATCACGATTTGACCGGGTTTTAATTGGGGGATTAAGCAAGTTTTCAACCAAGTTTCAAACACACTCCTATTACAAGATCCTTCTATCGTAAAGGGAGCAAATAACTGACCATTACATAAAGCGGCGATCATATTAATCCGTCCTTGTCTTCTGCCACTTTTTAGAGCATAAAAGCGCTTCCCTCTTTGATTCCAGCCATAGCTATAATCTTCTCTACTATCCATCCCAGCTTCATCTATATACACTATGTTCTCTGGTCTATACCTGGCTATCTCTTCAATAAATTTAAATCGTTTAACTTCATCTCTTTGTTGATAACCATAAGTTTTTTTTTTCGAGTAAACCCAATTTTATTTAACGCTCGTGATATAGTGCGATCGCTAATTTCTTCCGACCAGAGTTTGGCCATCTCTACTTGAGTTTTATCCCCATTAGCCTCGACAAAGGAAGTAAATTTTTCCCAGTCAGTAATTTTATGCCCATTGCCAGGTGGTTGATTCGGCAATGCTTGAAAATCTCCTGTCTCACGTTGCCGCTTGAGCCATAATCGAATAGTGTTACGACTAATGTTAAATATACGGCTTGCTTCAGTAATTTTTAAGCCATCAAGCAAGATTGCTTGGATCACTTTTTGCCGGAGGTCATAACTATAAGGTTTGGGCATAAGTTTCCCAGAGGTTCTACTGGAGCTTTCATCAAGGTCTACTTCCAGTTTATGGCTTAACCGCCTTGGCGGTTGCTATACTATTATAAACATAATCTACTTTTTACAAAAAGTTACTCATCAAAATTTGACTTGATTAGAATTGTTCATAAATTTCACAAAAAACACTTATTTTATTTACTTAATTTTATTCGGATTGTTGGCGCTGTTACAACCCGTATTTTTGAAACCGTTTACTATACCTGAGTGCTTTCATAAACCAAAGGTAAGTTACTAAGAAAATCAACTTTTTAATCAATAGAAGGATTTTTTGTTCTTCTATCCACGTAAATGACCTTATCTAAGTAAGATGTCAAAAAATACAATTTTTTTATGGAATTTTAAGTGATAAATCAACAATAACTGACTCAAGAAGTAGTAATTAGCAAACAAGTACGGAGAAAAGCCGAATCTGTTCTTTTTTCTGCGCCACTAGTTAAGAGGTAATCTATGGTGCGAAACTCAAAGCTAGGGTACAGAACGTTCCCTAAGTCTATTCTGCGTCCATCCGTTGCTATAGGTATAACTATATCTTTATTGGTTGGCGGAATAAGTTTTTATATACTAAAACGCTGGCAAAATTATGCAAATCCAGAGTTACAAGTACCAGCAACACAATTACCACAGTTAAAAACGGTAACAGCTTTAGGGCGACTCGAACCACAGGGAAAGGTAATTAAACTCTCTGCTGCGGTGTCTGCGGAAGGAAGTCGGGTAGAAAAGTTGTTGGTAAAGGAGGGGGATAGGGTAAAAGCAGGACAAACGATCGCAATTTTAAACAGCCGCGATCGCCTCCAAGCAGCATTCAAAGAAGCACAAGAACAGGTAAAAGTAGCCCAGGCAAACCTAAACCGCACCCAAGCAGGTGCTAAACGCGGTAAAATTGCCGCCCAAAAAGCTGCGATCGCTCGTCTAGAAGCCGAACGCCAAGGTGATATTAATGCCCAAGCCGCGGCAATTGAGCGATTCCAAGCCGAAGTGCGTAACGCCCAAGCAGAAGACGAACGCTATCAGCAACTATATCAACAAGGCGCAATTTCCGCCTCTCAACGGGATAGTAAGCGTTTAAACTTGGAAACCGCCCAAAAAAGCTTGCAAGAAGCCCAGGCACAGTTAAATCGTACCCAATCAACAAGTCAGCAGCAGGTTAAACAAGCCACAGCAACACTTGATGAAATCGCTGAAGTGCGTGGAGTGGATGTAGAAACTGCTAAAGCAGAAGTCGATCGTGCTGTAGCAGCCATGAATCTGGCAAAAGTTAATCTCAATCAGGCTGTAGTGCGATCGCCCCAAAATGGACAGGTATTTGAGATCCATACGCATCCTGGAGAATTAGTATCAAATGATGGCATTGCAGATATTGGACAAACCAGCCAGATGTATGTCATCGCCGAAGTCTACGAAAGCGATATCGGCAAAGTGAATTCAGGGCAGCAAGTGCGAATCTTTGGTGATTACCTCCCGATTGAATTGCAGGGAATCGTAGATCGCAAAGGCTTGCAAGTGCGACGACAGAATGTCATTAACACAGATCCCGTCAGCAATATCGACAACAGAGTAGTAGAAGTCTACATCCGACTAGATGAAACTTCTAGCCAAAAAGCCGCCAATTTAACCAATATGCAAGTTAAGGCAGTAATTAAATTGTGAAATTTGTCATTAGTCATTAGTCATTTGTCAGTAGTTATTCTCCTCTGCTCCCCTGCTCCCCTGCCCCCCACTCCCCACTTCTTATGATGGGATTGATCAAACAACTGCGACGGCGAACCCCTCTAGGATGGCTGCAATTGAATCATGAAAAAAGCCGTCTTTTAGTGGCATTATCAGGCATTGCCTTTGCGGATCTTCTCATGTTTATGCAGCTAGGTTTTCAGACTGCGCTGTATGACAGTAACACCAGACTACATCGCAGTTTGCAAGCAGACATTGTTTTAACCAGTCCCCAAGCCCGTAACTTGGCAAGCTTGTCTACATTTTCTCGGCGGCGACTTTACCAAGCAATGGATATACCAGGGGTGAAGTCGGCCCAAGCAATGTATTTTAACAACACAATCTGGAAGAATCCCCAAACACACCGGGAAACAGGGGTATTAGTTATCGGCTTTAACCCAGACAAGCCAGCTTTTGACTTACCAGATGTTAACCAGCAATTGCAAGCGATCAAAATGCCGGATAGGGTGTTGTTTGATCGTGGTGCAAGAGGAGATTATCAAAAAGCGATCGCTCAAATTGACCAAGGTAAAACCCTGACTACTGAAATAGAAAGGCGCACAATTACCATTAGTGGCTTATTCCAAGTCGGGGCTTCCTTTGGCTTTGATGGCAACCTGATTACCAGCGATCAAAATTTTTTGCGGCTATTTTCTGGGCGGCAGTCCAGCAGTGTCAGTCTAGGTTTGATTCTTCTGAAACCAGGCTATGAACCGAAAAAAGTAGCAGCAATGCTCAAAGCCTACCTCAGAGATGATGTCAGAGTATTAACCCACGCCGAATTTATTGAATTTGAGAATAACTTTTGGAGAACAAATTCTCCAATTGGGTTTATTTTCAGTCTAGGTGTATCAATGGGATTTGTGGTAGGCGTGATCATCGTCTATCAAGTCCTCTCTAACGATGTTAATGCCCATGTTCGAGAATACGCCACCTTTAAAGCAATGGGATATCGCAATTACTACCTTCTAGGTGTGGTGCTTGAAGAATCGTTAATATTAGCAGCACTAGGCTTCTTCCCCGGATTAGGAGTGTCCTTAGTGCTTTATCAACTGACTCGCAGTGCTACAAATTTGCCCATGTACATGACTGCGATTCGGGCATTGCAGGTATTAGTACTGACCATCATTATGTGTACAATTTCCGGTGCGATCGCCACCCGCAAACTCCAAGCCACCGATCCCGCTGATATGTTTTAAATTTGTCATTCGTCATTGGTCATTGGTCATTTGCAAAGGACAAAGGACAAATGACCAATGACGATCGTCACGAGTAATTGATCTATTTATGACTAGTCAATCCATCATTTCCATCCAGAATCTTGACCATCACTTTGGTCACGGCTCACTCCGCAAGCAAGTTTTATGTAATATCAACTTAGAGATTAATGCTGGTGAAATTGTTATCATGACTGGGCCTTCTGGTTCTGGAAAGACTACCTTACTAACCTTAGTGGGTGGGTTGCGTTCTGCCCAATCTGGTAGTTTGCAGGTGTTGGGAAGAGAACTTTGTGGTGCGAGCGCTGAACAACTAGTGCAATCGCGACGCCGTAATGGTTATATTTTCCAAGGACATAACTTGCATGGTAGTTTGACGGCACTCCAAAACGTCAAAATGGCTTTAGAATTACACAAACATCTTGGGTTAAAAAAAATGCGAGCTAGGTCAGCCCAAATGTTAGAGCAAGTAGGATTAGGAAATCATTTGCATTATTACCCTGATAAACTGTCTGGAGGACAAAAACAAAGAGTAGCGATCGCTCGTGCTTTAGTCAGTCATCCTCAAATAATCCTTGCAGATGAACCCACCGCCGCCCTTGACAGTCAATCGGGACGAGATGTAGTCAATCTCATGCAAAAACTCGCAAAAGAACAAGGTTGTACCATCTTGATGGTTACTCATGACAATCGCATCCTAGACATTGCCGATCGCATAGTGCAGATGGAAGATGGCATACTCAAGCCAAAAGTCATACTATCAGCCTAAACTTAATTAGCGTATTCCCTGATTCAGAGTTGATTTATAAAGTAAATCTGACGTGTGGCCTGGCAAACTCACATTTATTCCCTCAATATCATAGTTTTTTGGCAACTAAACCGCTATTCGTCAGTAAATTTTAAAATAATATTTTTGAATGGTATGTATATAGTTTAATTTATCTTCACTGACTTACTTACCTAGTTTAAGTAATTTCCCCATACCAATTTCAACCTAACAATGTGATATTAGTGTCCAGTTGAAAAAGTGTCCAGTTGATTCCAAGATTTCCTTCAAGTATTATTTATGTAATCACAGTTAAATTTTATGCTCATTGCCAATGTCATACACCTTGGTTATTAGAGTTAAAACCAATTTCCTAAAATTACAGATAAAATGATTTGCCCTTGCAATCCATAAGTACCTGGAGAATTTCCGAAAATTTATGGTTGTCAACAACATTGGCTTTCAACAGGAAACACTAGCGATAATAAGCTAATCTATTTTCCAATACAAGCAAGGGTTTTTTGTAGTTTTATGATTCTTGAGAATAGCGCTAGTAGTTCAAACAAAAATTTGCTCGGTTTTAATGTCAAAACTTTGACAGCCAATTGCCTTGCAATAAATGTGTTAAAAGGAATATTTGCTGTTCTCCCCATCGCCTTGGCATTGCCTGTAGATGCTTTGCAAGTAAAAGTGACTCCAACTAATCCTAAATTAGGGGATACACTCTCGGTGGAGATTAATCTAGATAATCCAGAGAACGGTACAAATCCAACAGTAGCTAGTGGTAAGAATACATACTTAGCCTTTGAAATTGCGCCTAATCGGTATCGGGCTTTTGTTCCCACAACTCCATTAGAAAAAGCTGGAACCAGAACACTTCGGGTTGCAGGGGATGGTCAAGTGCAAAACTTGGCAGTGAATGTGCTTAATCGCAAATTCCCCGTACAACGCATTACTTTGCCACCTGGTAAAGCTGGAGTGGATGCCACAGAGTATGAACTTAAGCGGGTGGCAGCTTTTAAGGCACTACAAACACCAGAAAAGTTTTGGAATGGAGTATTCTTAAAGCCAAATGCAGGGCGGATGAGTACAACCTATGGTGTGCGTCGCTACTATAATGGTACATTTGCAAAAGACTACTATCATCGTGGTCTTGACTACGCTGGTGCTGCCGGTTCATCGGTAATTTCCCCAGCCGCTGGGCGAGTTGCTTTGGTAGGTAGGGTATCCCAAGGGTTTCGGGTACACGGTAACGTAGTTGGCATTGACCACGGTCAAGGAGTAACCAGTATTTTCATGCACCTGAGTCGTATTAACGTTAAAGAAGGTGATTTTGTGAAAGCTGGTCAACTAATTGGTGCAGTAGGTTCAACAGGTGCTTCTACGGGACCGCACTTGCACTGGGGTCTGTATGTCAACGGACAATCTGTTGATCCAACACCTTGGCGAACTAAGGTTGTTAACTAGTAGAGGCAGAATTGATCGTGTCTTTGCATAATTTGTGTATTTTTTGCTGAGAATTAGGCAAAATAAATCGGATTGATACCGTCCCTACCAAGCTTTGCCAACATAAATGATGATAAGCGTTATGAGTATCGAAAAAATTGTAGAACAAGCTCTCCAGGATGGTTATTTGACACCAGCAATGGAAGCGGAAGTCGGTAGAATCTGTGATAACGCCTCGGAACTCTCAATTGAAGAGTATATGGCGTTGGATCGGCTGATGGGTGCGCTATTGACTGGTGAGGTAGTGGCGGTACCTCGCAAACAATTCATTAACGTTATGGAAGAATTGGTGCTGACAGAAGCGATCGCACGAGTCGCAGAAATTGAAGCCACCAGCGAAAGTTCTTTAGATGTCGGAGATATTGCCGCTTACGCCCTCAATCGGCTACCGCCCTTGTATGCTACCACAGAAGAGGGTGCTAACTTCCAGCGCCAAACAGCTCAGGCACAACTGCAAGACTTAATTTCTCAACAAATAAGTGAGGCGATTAACCGTTATCTCGATCGACCCAATTTCTTCCCAGAACGTCAAGCCTTGGGCAAAAATACTGGCAATGAGGTTGTACGCCAAGTTAGTGCTTTACTTCAAACATACGCACCTAACTTTGAGCAAAAATTATAATTTGAAGAGTCATTAGTCATTAGTTATTAGTTTTAGACAAAGAACAAAGGACAAAAGACTAATGACTCTTAACTAATTAATCACGTACTAAAATTGTTGTCCCTAAACTCACTTGCTCATATAACAATCGAACATCAGAATTACGCATTCTTAAGCAGCCGTGGGATACAGCCGTTCCTACCAGGTCAACTTCCGGCGTGCCATGAAAGCCAATTTCATTCCGTCCATCTGACCAAAAACCAATCCATCTATCTCCCAAGGGACTATCTGTACCAGCTTCAAATACTTTACCTGTAATCGGGTGACGCCAGATTGGATAGTGTCGCATATGGATCACTTGAAAAGAACCTGTAGGCGTTTCCCAACCTTTCTTACCGACAGCAATCGGGTAGCTAGCTATCACCTCATCTCCTGCGTATACATAAGTCCGGCGATCGCTTAAATCAACCACCACTTGCGTCTTGGCATTTGCCAGCCTACTAGATGGTACTTGTTGGGCTGAAGCCTTAGACCACAAACCTTTTGGCCAACTATCTGCAACTGGATTTTGTCTTTCTACTTGCGCCACCAGCCGCGTCTGAGTTGGGAGGTCGTTTGCTTTAGCTACATTATTCTTAATAATTTGGGGCTTAGTTTGAAGCTTAATGGTAGAAGGCTTGAGTTTAGAAGCCTTACGAATACTTGCTTTCGCTAGATTTTTCTTAATTATTTGCGACTTCTTAATGGTAGAAGGCTTGAGTGTAGAAGCCCTACGAGTAGTTGTTTTAACTAAATTCTTCTTAATTATTTTTGATTTAGTTTTAGGTTTAATAGCAGAGGACTTTGGTGTAAACGTCCTCTGGGCAGTCGAGCCTTGGGTAGCTTCGTCAGCTGGCACAGATCCACCTAGCGCAATTTCCCCCAAACTCACTTGGGAAAGATTCTTATAGACTCCCTCTGATCGGCTTCCCTTAAAATTGGTTCGGGTAGAATCTCGCCGCATCGAAGTAGATGCAGACTTCTCATACTGCCGTTCCGCCGTACTAATGCGCCAATGGACAGCTAAGGATAAAAATGCTGTGCCAAAACAAAGCAGCATTACCATACGCCCTATAGATTCGTTTCTTACCATTGCCATCGCCTATTGTTTATCCCTGACATATCCAGCCGAGCAATTGGATGAGTTCATCATCCGATTATCAAAAATTTATCAATACTTATCATTTCCGCTGTAAATCTGCCAACACCTCTGGGCAAACTAAGACTATGCAAATTGTCCCAGCGGCAAAATTCCAAGTGAGCAACCTCATTCCTCAAAAGTTCTGAGCGTCGTAAGCCTCTCCTCGGACTTTTTGGTGGAACTCTTGAAATGTAGCAATCAATCATTAATGGTATAGGTGGATGAAAAACCATGTTTGAAAAACTATTGCTAGCGGTAACAATTACATTTTCCCTCAATTTATTTTTTCAAGTTCGCGTACCAGAGCAACATAACTCTAGTGCTGCTTTCGGGCCGCAACCAGAACAATCAGCAACTATTCTGGTAACGAAATCAAAAAATTAAATCACCATCTTAGCAACCACAGCAACCTAACTTCCAGAAATTATTACCCGAATTTTAAAGGTATCAAGAAGTTAGAATTACAAAATTTTATCTTCATTTTTATAGCTAAATTTAATTATCTCGATCAAGCGTATATACCCAGTTGCTAAAAGTAATAAAATGTGCATTGTATTGCGCTTTTGTTAGTCGATGGGTCTTGGGCAACTATGGGAGCAGTATAAGGAAAAGTGGCTCTGCTTATTGCTATAAATGTATCCAAAATTGTATGCTTCAGTGTTCCAGTCATAAATCCGTCACCTGAGCATGGAACTTCTGTCCCATTAGCAGGTCTAATAGATAGGGATGATTTAGAGCCAGTACGATCTATGAGTCAATCGATTACTGTATCCTGGTCAACTGTTGATGCAAAGTATCCAGAAGCATCAGTGCAAGTTGACAAACTCCCTAACCACGATTTAATTTTGCGCTGTCAAGCCGGACTGCGGCCAGATCGTGCTGCTTTTGCAGAACTATTACGCCGCTATCAAAGTCAAGTTGATCGAGTTCTATACCACCTGGCTCCAGATTGGCCTGACAGAGCCGATTTGGCTCAAGAAGTTTGGATTCGAGTGTATCGGAATATTAACCGATTACAAGAGCCTGCTAAATTTCGGGGGTGGTTAAGCCGCATTGCCACCAACTTGTTTTACGACGAGTTACGTAAACGCAAGCGGGTTATGAGTCCTTTGTCACTGGATGCTCCCCGTTCCTTAGAGGACGGCGAGATGGATTGGGAAATCGCTGGCGATACCCCAGGTCCTGAGGAAGAACTGACAACTAGAGAATTTTACGAGCAATTGCGAGAAGCGATCGCGGATTTACCAGAAGTTTTTCGTACTACCATTGTCCTCAGAGAAATCGAAGGCATGGCTTATGAAGAAATTGCCGAAATCACTGGAGTTTCTCTAGGAACTGTGAAGTCCAGAATAGCCAGGGCTAGATCGAGGCTGCAAGCCCACTTGCAGAATTATCTAGACTCCTAATTTTCCTAATTTACGGTATCTTGCCTCTGCCCAATGGCAGAATTTAAGCATAGATTAAAAATTACTAGAAAGACGTAGATTGTTTCTGCCTTTAAGAAGAAAATTGGCTAATTTTCCCAAAATTCCCGCCCAGTTTACCCGTGTATGAATTGGTAATAATGTTAAGATGACTACTGATTCTCAGTTTTACGACCGTTCTCCTTTGCAACTTCCTCAAGATTTGTCAGATGGAATGGCCAAGCATACCAATGAATCAACGGGTCTTATGGATATGGTGAAGCGCGATCGCTTCGAGTTATTGAGTGCTTACCTCGATGGTGAAGTCACAGCCACCGAACGCAGGCAAGTAGAAGAATGGCTGGCAAATGATGCCTCAGTTCAATGTTTATATGCCCGGCTGTTAAAGCTGCGCCAAGGTTTGCGGACGCTCCCAGTGCCAGCAACCCAACAGTCGCCAGAAGAAACAGTTCAGCAAGTATTGACACGTTTGCGCCGTCGCTCCCGTTTAAACTGGATAGCGGCAGGTGCAGCTGTCGCTGCTTGTGCGATCGGTGCAATATCTGGCTTAGTAGGTGGTGGTTCGATGGTGCCGCAACTGGCGCAACGACCACAAAGAGAACCTATACAAACCTCCTCAGCGTCTATAGTTCCCCCTTCGCCGCTGATGGTGGGACTAAATAACCCGGTAATTGAAATTCCGAAAGCAGCAGTAGCCTCTCCAGAAAATTCAATTTATCAGGTTCAGCCGCAACGACACGACCCCAAACAGGACATAAACTAATCGTAAAGTTTACAGTTTACAGTTGATAACTGTAGTTTGGGGTTAAACCACAGCCGCTCCACCAGCCGCTAGGTTGGAGGAAGCCTCCTAATTGCCCGACTTGCTCTAAAGTCATTAAATAAACCCAAGCCCAACTATAAGAGAGCGACTGTGGCTCATAAACCTCGATAATTTGTCGATTATAGAGGTTTTCTGGTGTTTTTCTATTTGGCTGGTAATCTTCCAGCACATCTAGCTCATTTAAAATCTTAGGGTTGGAAAAAGAGAGTAAATATCCGTAAACTTGGTTATTCCCTAGCGTCATAGCTGGGTAGCCCATTGGCAGGGCAAATAATTTGCCTTGTACAAAAGCTATTTTGACATCAACGACTTTGCTAGCACAGTATCTTTTATAGTTAGCTTCACCTGGTTTGAGCGTGCCGTAGACAAAAACTCGCACCAAATCAGAAAGTTTTATATTTGGTTCAACCATTTAAATCTTCATTAAATAACTTTTGTGATATACAAAAGAGTCGCAGCTTGAGCATAATAAGACTGCTCCTCAACCGCACTGATATATATAAATCTGTGAGTAGTTGACCTACAATATTTAGATTAACCTGCTATGTTGACATAGGTAGGTTGACATAGTAGGTAGACGTAGACCCAGTAGGAGAATTTTTGGTGGATTCCCGATATAACCCAGCAGCAATTGAGGAAAAATGGCAAAAAACATGGGTAGAACTTGGCTTAGATAAGACACCTACAGCTAGCAACAAGCCAAAGTTTTACGCTCTTTCCATGTTCCCTTATCCATCGGGCAGCCTACACATGGGTCATGTCCGTAATTATACGATTACCGACGTGATTGCCCGCCTCAAGCGAATGCAAGGGTATCGGGTAATACATCCAATGGGATGGGATGCCTTTGGCTTGCCAGCAGAAAATGCTGCCATTGACCGTGGTGTACCGCCAGCAAAGTGGACTTATCAAAATATTGCCCAAATGCGGCAGCAATTGCAACGTCTTGGTTTATCCATCGACTGGGAATGTGAACTTGCTACCTGTTCGCCAGATTATTACAAGTGGACGCAATGGATTTTCTTGCAGTTTTTGCAAGCAGGGTTAGCTTACCAAAAAGAAGCAGCCGTAAACTGGGATCCCATTGACCAAACTGTATTGGCAAATGAACAAGTTGATAATGAAGGACGTTCTTGGCGCAGTGGGGCAATAGTTGAGCGCAAATTGTTGCGGCAGTGGTTTTTTAAGATTACCGACTATGCCGAAGAATTACTCAATGACTTGGATAAGTTGACAGGTTGGCCTGAGCGGGTCAAATTGATGCAGGCAAACTGGATTGGTAAATCTACAGGCGCTTATTTAGAATTTCCCATTGTTGGGATAGATGAAAAAATCGCTGTGTATACCACGCGCCCAGATACAGTTTATGGTGTCAGCTACTTAGTATTAGCACCAGAACATCCCTTAACAAAGCGCGTCACCGCAAAAGAACAACATGCAGTTGTAGAAGCCTTTATTAAAGAGGTTTCTAATCAAAGTGAGTTGGAACGTACCTCTGAAGATAAACCTAAACGGGGTATCCCCACAGGTGGTAAGGCAATTAACCCATTTACAGGGGAAGAAGTACCGATTTGGATTGCTGACTATGTACTGTATGAGTATGGTACTGGGGCAGTGATGGGTGTACCAGCACACGATGTCCGGGATTTTAAGTTTGCTAAAAATTACGATTTGCCGATTGATTTTGTCATTGTTTCCCCAGATGATGTTGCAGGTTTTGACTTAACTCCTACATCAGAGGTTGATGAAGTCACACAACTCATCCAAATTGAATATAACCAGGCATATACTGAACCAGGAATTTTAATTAATTCTGGGTCTTTTACTGGCATGAATTCCACAGATGCTAAACAAGCAATAATTGAATACGCCGAACAACAAGGTTTTGGTAAAGTACGGGTGCAATATCGCTTGCGGGATTGGTTGATTTCACGACAACGTTACTGGGGCGCACCAATACCTGTAATTCACTGTCCCAACTGTGGGATAGTGCCAGTTCCTGACAAAGATTTGCCAGTACAGTTGCCGGAAGAGGTGGAGTTTACTGGACGTGGTGGTTCACCTTTGACTCAGTTAGAAAGCTGGGTAAATGTACCTTGTCCAACTTGTGGCACACCAGCCAAACGAGAAGCTGACACGATGGACGTTTTTATTGATTCCTCGTGGTATTTCTTACGCTTCCCTGACGCTAAGAATGAACAACAGGTTTTTGATTCCAGTAAAATTAACGACTGGATGCCAGTTGATCAGTATGTAGGTGGAATTGAACACGCGATTTTACATTTGTTGTATTCGCGCTTCTTTACTAAGGTTCTGCGGGACAGAGGCTTGTTAAACTTTGATGAACCCTTCCAACACCTGTTAACTCAAGGGATGGTACAGGGTTTAACTTACCTAAATCCCAACAAAGGCGGCAAAGATAAATGGATTCCTTCTAATCTGGTAAATTCTGCTGACCCCCGTGACCCCCAAACAGGCGAACCACTGCAACGTCTCTACGCCACCATGTCTAAATCAAAGGGCAACGGTGTAGCGCCAGAAGATGTAATTTCCAAATACGGTGTAGATACAGCGCGGATGTTCATCTTGTTCAAAGCGCCGCCAGAAAAAGATTTGGAATGGGATGAAGCCGATGTGGAAGGACAATTCCGCTTTTTAAATCGGGTTTGGCGTTTGGTGACAGATTATATTGCTGCTGGAGTATCACGTAAAAAACCTCAATCTGATTTAACTAAGGCAGAAAAGGAATTGCGGCGGGCGATTCACACGGCGATTCAAGCGGTGACAGAAGACGTTGAAGACGAATATCAATTCAACACAGCTATTTCAGAATTGATGAAGTTGAGTAATGCCTTAACTGATGCTGACGGCAAAAGTTCACCAATTTACGCAGAAGGTATTCGGACTTTGGTGGTTTTATTAGCACCATTTGCACCACATATTGCTGATGAATTGTGGCATTTATTGGGTGAAAATGATTCAGTCCATACTCAAACTTGGCCATCATTTGACCCGGCTGCTTTAGTAGCTGATGAAATCACTTTAGTGATTCAAGTTATGGGTAAAACTCGCGGCTCGATTCAAGTACCAGCACAAGCAGATAAAGCAGCGTTGGAGAAATATGCTCGTGAATCAGAAATTGCCCAGCGTTACATCGAAGGTAAAGAGATTAAAAAGGTAATTGTCGTGCCTGGAAAGTTGGTGAATTTTGTAATTAGCTAACGCTCTTCCATCACTCTCAGAAAACAATAATCGAAGCAAGAAAACTGAAACTATTACTAAATCAAGGTTTGAGGCTTTATTTTCTAATATAAATTCAAAAATGTAGCCAAAACCTGGAAAGTGAAGTCTCATAAGCCTTGCAGCGATTGTGTTCTCCAAGAGTGATGAAAGAGCGCTAAGTACAGCTTTGCATAAAATCGTGGCGAATTAATTGAGGGTTGAAATTTAAACGCAGGCGCGCTTCGCTTTCCCGCAGTGTAGGGGCGTAGAGAATTCGCTACGAATTAATGAAATGTAGTTCTAAAAACTACCACGAGGAAAAAGATCATGTATGAAGACTACATCATACCTGATGGAGATTTTACCGAAGCGCTGATTCGAGCAATTCGCTTTCATGACTTGGAAGAAGTTCAAGCTCTTATTCTTGTTCAAGAAGATATCAATGCAAGAGACAGTAGCGAACTTTATTGGACTCCTTTAATGTATGCAGTTTTTGAAGAATCTCTAGACATGGTTAAATTGCTAGTTAAGGCTGGTGCAGATGTCAATATCAGAGGCTCAGATCCAAATGATTTCCCTTTAAATTTATCTGCCTATGCTTGTAAGAATGCTTTTTCTCATAGTAATGAATTTGGTCGGAATAAAAAGATTTTTGATTACTTGGCTCCACTAACTTCGGCAGAACTGCAAGCAATAGCACAGCGAACCCTAAATCGGAGGAATTAGCATGATGAATTCACTGACATGAAAATGTGGATAAAGCATTTATGATGCGCCAACATTTGTCTGAATATTTCTTGCAAGTGCAATGCGGCACAGATATTAAAACCATAAAGTATATCTTGCAACAACTCTTTTAGCAGTAGTTGACTTCTCTAGTATATGTGTATTTAAAAACATCTATCCGATTGTCCAGAGAGTTGGACTGTTTTATTTATACACAAAAAAGCGCTTGAGAGTTTTGCTCACTCAAGCGCTTTTCCGTAAAAGCTTATACCAACTCACTCGTTTGATGCAACATTTGAAATCTGCAACACTCCCTAAGGAGGGAGTATTACGAGGATAACTTGTGACAAACATGTGGTGAAATGGTATCACTCCTTGCACTAACTAAGAATATCTCTTTTGTCAGAATACGGGGGATCTAGTGAGTGACACTTTATGAACTGAACACTAGTTAAAAACGACTCACCGTGAATAGTAACTAAGGAGACTAAGCACGATTGTAGCAATTTTGTAAGTATAGTATAAAAACTTATAGTTTATTACTACCCGCCGTCGATATTGCTTACTACTAAGTGCAGTATCAAAAAGTGCAGCAATTAGTAGCATAGATATCTCAACTTCTGCATCAAATTAGTCGCTATCAAATAACCAGAAAAGGCTTGGATATTGGTATCAAAGCGATTTTGACTCAAATAAATCATAAACGAAGGTATTGTTTAGAGAATGGCAACCCAAGAACAAATCTTTGACCCAAATAGATTGAAAAGTTTGGGTTGGGTATCTTTTATCTCTTAGCAAACGGTAACATCCAAGTCTTCTGTATAGTGTAGGGAGTTACTTCTTTCATAGAAGCAAAACACAACTTTTTCACCGACAATTACCGCGATGTTCAAAACGATTTCGCGTTTTTCTATGAAAACAACTGAGGTGGATTATGGGTAAATTTTAAGAATTTATCATACCTATGCCTCATCTAGATAGATGTTTCATCCTTGGCTAAAATAGCCGTTGGCCTACGAGCAGACACCTTAACCTGGCGTCTAGGTGTGTGGTAAGATTGCCTGGAACAGAGGTTTTATCTGAGTTGGAGTCTGGTATAAATTGCAAAGGTCAAGCTGACCGATCGTTAACTCCCACAATACTTTTCCTATAAATTTGGAAAATATACAACAATGCTGGTGACAATCTGAGTGGAATTTGTAGATGAATATCTAGGATTTGCTATCAGACTTAACCGACTTCCCACAATTTTGACTTTTATTTGACTTTTAGGATAGAAACATGAACGATAAGCTGATGCTGATGATTCCAGGCCCTACACCGGTGCCAGAAGCTGCCTTACTGGCATTAGCCAAGCATCCGATTGGGCATCGTACTAGTGAATTTAGCAACATATTGGCAGAGGTGACAGAAAACCTCAAGTGGCTGCACCAAACTCAAAGTGATGTGCTGACGCTGAATGTCAGTGGTACGGGTGCTGTAGAAGCGGGAATAATTAATTTTCTTTCTCCAGGCGATCGCATTTTAGTTGGTTCTAATGGTAAATTTGGCGAACGCTGGGTAGAAGTCGGTCAAGCATACGGTTTGAATGTAGAAGAAGTTAAGGTGGAATGGGGAAAACCCTTAGACCCCGCAGTATTTGCCGAAAAACTTCAAGCAGATACCCAAAAGCAAATCAAAGCTGTAATTATTACCCACAGTGAAACCTCGACGGGTGTGTTGAATGACTTAGAAACCATCAACCGCCACGTTAAAGAACACGGTGAAGCTTTAATTATCGTTGATGCCGTTACTAGCTTGGGTGCATTCAATCTACCCGTGGATGCTTGGGGCTTGGATATCGTCGCCTCTGGTTCCCAAAAAGGTTATATGATTCCGCCGGGATTGGGTTTTGTTTCTGTCAGTGCCAAAGCTTGGGAAGCTTACAAAACTGCGAAGCTACCAAAATATTATTTGGATTTAGGCAAATATCGCAAAGCCACAGCCAAAAATACAACTCCATTTACTCCGCCTGTGAACTTGATCGTAGCGTTACACACCACGTTGCGAATCATGAAGGAGGAAGGCTTGGAATCAATCTTTGCTCGACACGAACGCCTGAAGAATGCTACCCGCGCCGCCATTAAAGGGTTAAATTTACCCCTGTTTGCAGCAGATAGTTCTGCTAGTCCGGCGATTACGGCTGTCGCACCACAGGGGATTGAACCGGATAAGATTCGGTCATTAATGAAAAAACGCTTTGATATTGCCCTAGCTGGTGGTCAAGACCATTTAAGCAACAAAATTTTCCGTATTGGTCACTTGGGTTTTGTGAGCGATCGCGATATCCTTAGCTGTATAGCATCCTTAGAAGTTACCCTTACAGAACTTGGCTACGAAGACTTCACCCCTGGTTCTGGTATAGCAGCAGCAGTTAAAGTGTTTAGTCAGTCCTGAGTAATAATCAAAAGAGCGAGTTAAATTATCAACTCGCTCTTTTAATTTGTATATAGAGTAGAAACCTTTGCATAAGGTAGAGTTGATGTGACATACTTCAATTCTCCTAAATGACACCAAGTTGCCCTAGATAGTATTATTTGCTTTGAAGAAAGTCGCACTGTATCTTTGACACCAAACAAGACTAACTTTGGCAACTTAGTATCATACCAAATTGGCATAGATAGTATTGTTTGAGATTCTGCTAATATGCATTTGGTAGAAACTTTTAAGCCAAAGTCTAAAAACTACAATCCAAAATTGGTATAATCTACGCCGTCTCCAGCCAATCATAAATTTGTTCTAATTGCTCTAGAGTAATCAACCCATATTGCCAAAGAATCATTGCCAAAGGGCCTGGGTCTTGTTCCCGATGCCGAAGCGCCACTGCTAGTGATGCTGTGGAAATTGCCAAATCTTCTTGCAAAAAATGAATCAGTCGAGAATATTTTGATGGTGACATTTGTATCTCACCTCCTTGTGCAGAATGTATTGTCATATATCAGTTCACCATTACTCGGTAGACAGTAGCCAGTATTTAATCTGTCACTGTGCCGTTATCGGCCATACACCCAGCACAGTTTTTGTTAATCTGCCTTTAAGAGAGGCTTCCTATAGATGGTCTGAGAAATAAAATTCTCATACAAATCATCTGCTAGCTTATTAAGCAGTATTTTTACTTAATTAAATTGGCTTCATCTTATTTACTTTTGTGTTTTATTTAATTACACAGGTAGTAATAAAGATTCCATAGCCTATACTCTCTTATTGGCGACTATTTACACTTACGCCCAAGGGAATATTTTTGAGACTAAACCTGAATACTGCGATTTCAGGTTTGAGACAGTAGAATTTTACATTATTACCACAGTTTTTAAATAGTAGCGTTACAAATGCTGTTTGACCACATACAGTGACATTTTTTACAAAAAAAACATATATTTTGACCGTATAGGCTCTCAACCGAGTAATTACCCAAGTTTTTATCCCCGCAAAGTCACTAGAGTTTCAAAACTCAATTTTGAGAATATCGCCCACTTTCAACTTCAATTCGGCAGCTCTTCCAGAACGAAGTTCAATCACCTTATCAATTGGTGTATTGGGGCCATAAGTAGGACAAGGCTCACTTGCACAAGGAGGTGCAGCAACCTGAATATATTTAACTACGCCTTTATGTAGAAATACCATGTCCAAGGGTACAGGTACATTCTTCATCCAGAAACTGACTGGCCGTGCTGAAGAGAATCCAAACAGCATCCCCCGGTCATCTGGCAAAGCTGGTCGATACATCAACCCCATCGCTTGCTGTTGTGGCGTCTGCGCTACCTCTAATTGAATTGTTGTACCATTAGGCACAATAGCTTTAGCAGAAATTGGTAGTTTTTGACCTAAACTCTCTGGTGCTGGAGCTTCAGAGGCAGAGGTGGGGCTAGGAGATTTAGCTGTTGTTGGCACAGAACAACCCATCAGAAAAATACTCAGCACTATCGAGAGCAAACTTAGCCGACGAGTCATATAGCTTTTCGATTTTGTAATTTAGACTTCAATTTTACAGTGTTATAGCCCGAAAAACCCTTTGAGTGGTAGGCAGCAGCACCCAAAGAAAGCATTCCCAATCTGAAACTGGGAACGAGGTAAGGAAATAAGCAAACCGCTACAGTATACTAGGATTCTCTTAAAACGTACCCTACGCCTCGCACTGTTTGAATCAGGCGCTTTTGACCTTCATCTTCGATTTTTAACCGCAAGTAACGGATGTACACTTCAATTACATTTGACTCACCCAAAAAGTCGTAACCCCAAACATTTTCGAGGATTTGTTCGCGGGTTAACACTTCACGGGGATGTTCCATTAAGAATTTTAATAGTTCAAATTCCTTCATTGTCAAGTCAATTGGTCGCCCGTTGTGTATGGCACGGCGAGTTGCTATGTCTAAAATTAAATCCCCAAAGCGTAATTGCTCTGTGGTATCCACATCGGGTTTTAAGTAGAGGCGAATCAACTTCAAAAAGTCTTCTGAGCGGTAAGGTTTGAGGATGTAATCATCCGCTCCAGCTTCTAGACAAGCTACACGATCGTCAACTGTATCCCTTGCCATTAAAATCAATACAGGCGATCGCATACCAGTGCTTCTCATATTTTTGCACAATGAGAGTCCTGATTCTCCTGCTAGCATCCGGTCTAAAACAATTAAAGCAGGTTGGCGATCGCGACAGTGTTGTAAACCACTCGTTGCATCATGAGCCAAAATTGATTCATAACCAGCTTCTTGCAAATCGCAAGAAAGCTGATTTGCAAGGCTCTCATCGGTTTCAATCACCAAAACACAAGGACTTTGAGCAACTGTCATAACAATTTGGGATATTGGATTTGGGATTGTAAAGATATTCTAGAGAAAATCTTTACATCAGTTATAAAGTGCAATTACGAGTTTTTAGTGATGTAGCAATTCTGATTTGACGCGCTGCTAAGGATGTTTTAGCACGTTCAGGTGTCAGCTATCGAATTCTCGGATGCAATCTTAATAACTAACTCCAAATTCCATCTCCATACCAGTAATTCTGGAAGGAAATCAGTAAGTTGGGGAGTAGGGAGTGGGAAGATGAGGGAGAAATCAATTCAAATTCAAAAACTTCTGCCTTCTGCCTTCTGCTTCCTGCCTCCTGCCCAATCCCTACGGCAATTCTACCGAAGTTGGTTTAGCGATATGTGGTAAACCCCAACCTAACTTTTCTCGCAAAATTCGGAAAAACTCAGGCGGTTGCAGGCGAATAAATCGGGCACTATATTGCGATCGCTCCATATATACTCGATCTTCTGGTAAGATATAGCACCCTCCATTACCATCTACTACCATTACCAGCCGAGGAATATTGACTGGGTAGATATTGACCGATTCAGTATCTGGAAATACTAATGCTCTAGAAGCTAAGGAATGGGGACAAATGGGTACTAGCTGTAAAACAGGTACACCAGGAGTTACCACTGGACCACCAGCACTCAATGAGTAAGCTGTAGAACCAGTAGGCGTGGAAACAATCACACCATCTGCGGCAATATCTACTGGTGCATGACGCCCTATGGCAATTTCAAAATGGCACATAGAGGTCAAAGGTTCCCGGTGTAGAACCATTTCATTCAAGCATAGGGCTTCCCATAGCACTGAATCATCCCGAAACACTTTGACATTGAGCATTGCTCGTTCTTCAATTTCATACTCACCTGCCATTGCCTGTTCTAGTGCTTGGGGCAATTGATTCAGGAAAGTTTCCGTCAAAAATCCCATGTGGCCAGTATTCACTGTTAGCAGTGGAATACCACAAGGGGCTACTTGACGAGACGCTGCCAGAACAGTGCCGTCTCCCCCTAATACCACTGCAAACTCCATATCTGAATCAAAACCAGGGGGTGTCAGACCGTCAATGGGAGTGTGGCACACAGGACTCTCCGGGTTAGGGTAGCCCAATATCCCACCGATACTCGATGTGATACATACATTCCAACCGGCTGCGGTTAGCTTGTCTTTCAACTCAATAGCGACACGGCCCGCTATCGGTTTAACGTCATTGTAGATAATGCCTGCTTTCGGCACACTCAAATATCCAAGTTTAGGCGATGCTCTGTATTATGTAATCGTTACACATTTTGGTCATGTAGTCATTAATCTAGAGTCAAAGATCCAAAGTCTAGGGTTTTACGACTAATGTCTGTTTCGTAATGACTATTGACTATTAGCTTTTGAAGACTGTTTAAAAGGAGTTTTTTTAGGTTTTTGCTTTTTATTTTTATTTTTCTGGTAGTCTACTTCTTTGAGTTTCTTCATTATTCGGCTGAAGTACTCTTGGAGATAACTTTCTAGGGTTGTGGTTTGTTGTGGATCTAAACCAAACACTGTGTATACTTCATCCATTGAAGCATTTAACTGTTTACCACTAGCCAATACTTCTGTAAAGGCTAGCCTGTCTGCTACGTTCCATCCCCACTGAAAGAATCGCATTATGCCCCGTACAGCACGCAGTAAGTTTATTGGCATCCGCGTTACTCTGGCATCTTTTCCAGATAAGCGTTCGCACAGGTTGATAATTTCTTCTGCACTCCATGCACGAGTACCGACTACAGGAAAAGCTTGGTTTTCCGTTTCTGGTACACTCAATGCTCGGATTGCAAACTTAGCAATGTCCTGAGTGTCCATATAGGCGATGGGAGAAGAATTACCTGTTACCCAAACTGGCTGTCCTTCCAGAATGGGAATCCCATACTGACCAATTAAACCTTGCATAAACCCAGCTAGCCGCAAGATGGTATAGTTCAACCCTGACTCAGCCAAGAATAGTTCTGTACACCGCTTAATTTCCATTAGCGGCACTTCTGGGTATTTATCAGCATCTAAAATTGAAAAGAAGATAAAACGCTCGACACCCGCGGCTTTTGCTGCTTGAATCAATGCTACTTTGCCTTCCCAGTCCACTTGTTTGATACTTAGTGAATCTGTAGGGCGAGAGGTTGAGGCATCAATAACTTGGGTTACACCAACTAAAGCTTCCGCTAAAGTGTCGGGGTAACGCAAATTTCCGGGGACGACTTCTGCACCCCATTCTTTGAGAAAAGCTGCTTTTTTACTGCTGCGGACAAGACAGCGTACTTTATATCCCTCATCGATAGCACGACGAGCCACTTGTCTTCCTAAGGTGCCAGTGGCACCGACGATTAATAATGTCATGAGGGTTGTAATAAATTTTAATGTTTTATGAAAAGAATGTTATCAGAATAACCTATGCAAACAAAAGTTTACATCTTTTCTCAGAAAATCAATTTATTTGGATAGACTCATGGGAAAATAGCTGTCCGATTAACGGACAAGCTTTTTTCTCATGTTGATGAAAAGGGAACAGGGAGTAGGGAATGGGAGAATAATAACTCCTAACTCAGCACTCAGCACGGGCTAAACGCCCCGCTACCGCTAACAGCACTCAGCACTCAATCATTCTTCTGTGCCTTGAATTTTCAGTAACAACGCGCCCAAGCCCCAGCCTACGAAGATTAAACCGAAAGACAATAGAGCTGCATTCAAAATTTCGCCGCCCATTAGTGTGATTCTCCTTATGCAAATTGGTGTGTAAACTAGGTCTAGCAGAAGCTTTTCAACACTTGCTAGGATTAGACCTGTGTAAACAATTTTAAACTAGTTTAGCAGGTAATCCCTACTTGCTTAGGGGGCAATCCCTAGTATTAAGGAGAGATGGGTAAATTGGAAAATTTTGATAATAATAATTATGAAGAGTTTTTATGTATCAAAATAATCAAGATGGTTTAATAAATTTTGTGAAAGAGAATCGTCCGCGTTTGGCGCTGACGCTGGGAGATCCGGCGGGGATTGGGCCGGAGGTGATTTTGAAAGCTTTAGCCGATCCAGAAATTCGTAAAAAATATGACGTTACAGTAGTGGGTAACGGAGATTTGCTGGCAGAGATTTATTACAAACTGAATTTAACTGAGAATTTAGTAGCTTTGGCAAATCCAGATGAGTTGTTAGTCAGCGATGTACAGTTGGATGGAAAAATTAAAGATCAAATTATTTCAGGAATAGGTAATGCAGCCAGTGGTGCGGCTAGTTTTGCGTATATGGAATATGCGATCGCTCAAACACTGGCTGGTAAATTTGATGGTATTGTCACGGGGCCGATCGCTAAATCTGCTTGGAAAGCCGCAGGATATAATTATCCAGGGCAAACGGAACTTTTGGCACAAAAATCAGGTGTTGACCGTTTTGGGATGTTATTTGTAGCGCGATCGCCTCATACTAATTGGACACTCCGCGCTTTACTTGCAACCACACATATTCCCCTGCGTCAAGTAGCCGATGTGTTGACACCGCAGTTGTTGACACAAAAACTGGACTTGCTGGTGGAGTGTTTAGAAAAAGATTTTGGTATATATAGAGGGAGAATTGCGATCGCCGGGTTGAATCCCCATAGTGGCGAACAGGGACAACTTGGACATGAAGAACAAGATTGGTTAATTCCCTGGTTAGAGCAAGAGCGACAAAACCGACCACAATTGCAGTTAGATGGGCCGATACCGCCAGATACAATGTGGGTTAAACCTGGTCAAGCTTGGTATGGAAATTCTTTAGTACAAAATCCCGCTGATGGCTACTTGGCACTTTACCACGACCAAGGCTTAATTCCTGTGAAGCTGATGGCATTTGATCGGGCAGTTAATACTTCTATAGGTCTTCCTTTCGTTCGCACTTCACCCGACCACGGAACAGCGTTTGATATTGCGGGTAAAGGAATTGCTGATGCTACGAGTATGAAAGCAGCAATACATTTAGCGGCTGAGTTAGTTAGTCAAAGATTGGCTAAAAAAAATAATGAATAGTTTTTAAGTACAGCTTTGCTTAAAATCGTCAAGGCAAGGCCAAATCAGTTCCCAACATGGTTCAGTTAAGTATTTCTTTTTTATCTCAGGTTGTTTGCACCTCTGTAGTAGTTTTAAAAATTAGTGTTCTCGTCGGGCGCTTCAAACTTGTAACCATAGCCTCGCACAGTTTTAATAAACTCCGGTATACTGGGGTCGACTTCCATCTTTTTGCGAAGCTGACCAATATGCACATCAACCACGCGGCCATCTCCTACGTAATCGCAACCCCAGATTTTTTGGATTAGCTGTGGACGACTCCAAGCCTGATTAGGATGACTTGCCAAAAAATGTAAGATATTAAATTCTAGTGCTGTTAAGGCAAGAGTTTTATCGTTAAGTGTTACCTCGCGGGCCTCTGGATTAATTACTAGCTGCTTAAAAACGATACGTTGTGTTGGGGAGGGATTGATGTAGCGTATCCGCCTCAAAAGAGCTTCTACTCTAACTTCAACTTCTGCAAGACTAAATGGTTTAGTCATGAAATCATCAGCACCTGCGCTTAAGATTTTAATTTTATCAGCCTCGTCAGTCCTACTAGTCAGTATTAGCACTAAAACATTAGTACGACTTTGCATTTCTTGGCAAAGGTTATAACCAGTAACATCCGGCAAATTCCAATCTAGAATTACTAAAGCTGGGTTGAATTGCTCAAACAACGATAAGGCAGTCCTACCATCTGCTGCCGACTCTATTTGATATTTTCGGCTTAAAAAACGATAGACGAGATTTCGGACACCGAAGTCGTCATCAACGATTAGAATTTTGGGAGTAGTAGCAGTAACCATAACCATAATGCTGTCTGTTGTAAATTGGGCGATTTGCTGTTGTGCCAGCTTAACTTTACGTGTTTTTGTTGAGTACCATCGCTACTGTAGTACTTGTGTACATTTGATTTTCCATGAAGCCGATCGCAACCTCAGCCATCATCATGCCGATAAAATTTATAATTATGGCATTATTTTTGCATAATTTTGAATTTGTATTGTATAATTCTAAATTTTTACATTTGGAATAAGTGTAATTAAAAACCATCTCCGTAATCGCAAACAGTCAAAAGACACATCCAGAAGCGACGGCAATTGCTACAAGTTTAAAAGAATAAGCACTCCCTGATTCATTAGGTCTATATAAAGGCTCACAAACTAACTTATCAGCCAATCTAGATTTTCAACTCCTACTTACTCGACTGTACTATAACCAATAAGTATGATCTTTTGAAGAAGGTCTACGAAAATCTACCCTAGTGCATTTACATGTAGTTGCTCTCTTAAGCATATACTATACTACAAGTTTCAACCTGAGCTATGACAAGCCCAGGACTGAAAGCATCGCTAGAAGGTATATAGGGCGTCGAAACCAGTTTTAACAGACAAAAGCAACAGCAAAAAGAATTGCTTTAGCAATATACTATGATGTCAATAAATTGCTGGGAGCTTGTTTAAATAGTACTGCTGACAGCAGAATTCAGGAGTAAAACACCCTTTATATTTGGGTAACAGATTTAGCTTGTGTACCTCACAAACTTCTAATCTGCTGTATATAAATCTACAAGTTTAGCAGGAAATTGAGGAGATATTATTATTAGCGATCGCTGATATTGAAAAGGTATCAATTACTATATTCATAGCTAAATACTTTTAATTTTAAACTAATATTTTTTTCACTTTATGAGTAATTTAGTAAAATTAAAAATGTTTAAATTACTGAAATACCAGAAACCAAAAATTAAATATATTCAATTATATTCATTAAAAAAGTTGTCTGTTCATAGTCTCAAATGGCGTTATTTACAATTGATTAATTGGTATAAATTTTCGGATAGCTCCATCTACCATAGGAGATAGTTTGAGAATATTCATACCAGAGAAAGAGCAATTAAATATCTTCAATTCGCTAAATTGCTATTAGTATCGTGAGTAAGGGAAAATTATGGTTAATAATTTAGTAGGCGGCATCATTCCCCCACAACCACCAATAGAATCACAAACTGATGCTCATACCCTCAAGAGTCGTCTGGAATGGGGTGAGCCAGCTTTTACAATCCTCGATGTGCGCGATCGCCAGACCTTCAACGAAGGTCACATTATGGGAGCAATGCCAATGCCAGCAGATGAATTGGTAGCGCGTGCAGTACCTTCTTTGGATAAGAGCCGTGATATTTACATTTACGGCGCCAACGATCAAGAAACTGCCCAAGCCGCACAACAACTGCGTTCTAATGGATTTGAGCATGTCTCCCAACTCAAAGGTGGTCTTGCCGCATGGAAGGCGATCGGTGGCCCAACAGAAGGAATTATTGAATCAAAAACTCCCCCAGGCGCAGATGACTACAATGTTGTAGATCGGCTAAAAAACCACCAAGAAAATCTGCAAAAGGGCGGTACTAGCGCCACGGAATCCATTAAACAGGGAGCAAGTAACCTTAAGGAAGGCATTCAAGAAGGAGCCAGTAACCTTAAAGAAGGTATTCAAGAGCAAGCAAGCAACCTCAAAGAAGGCATTCAAGAGGGAGCAAGTAACATCAAGGAAGCTGCTAGTGAATCTAAAACTCCTGGAGACAGCAATGATTCCAATGTTGGCTCTTAGGCAAAAATACAGCAGAATTCAGAATTCAGGAGCGGAGCCGGAGATGCTCCGCCTCCGGTCAGAATCCAGAAGTAAAACAGACTTTATACATACCTGGTTTTAAGACGAATCTTTGTGTACAACACTTTCCTTGAAATCTGCTGTAACTTAGTATGAGGGTTTGTAGTAAGCACTTTAGTGCTTGGAAAATAACGACTTTAGTCCTTACTACGAACTTGCTTACCTATCAATTTCAGCTTGACGTATCACTAGTTGGGATTGACGAACAATAAAAATTTTTTGTCACAATTCCCCACTCCCTACTTCTCATTCCTATTCTATTAGTGTTCAAATATATCCTTGAATTGCAACAAATCTAAGGAAACTATCGTTGGTAGAAACTCAAAACATTCTTGAGCAATTAGCCAACGTTCTTCTCGTTTGAGCATTTGTATTAGCTTCTGCTGCACGCTAAGTAAATAGCGCACATCATTGGCAGCATAACTTAGTTGAGCTTCAGATAAGCTAACGGCGTTACCCCAATCAGAACTTTGAGAGCTTTTATCTAGTTCCACTTGTTCTAACTCTTGCACTACATCTTTGAGTCCGTGGCGATTTGTGTAAGTACGGGCTAATTTACTGGCAATTTTGGTGCAAAAAATTGGCCCTACCTGAATCCCCAGATTGGCTCGCAAAGTGGCCAAGTCAAATCGAGCAAAGTGAAACACTTTCACAACATTGACTGCTTCCAAGAGTTTTTTTAAATTGGGGGCGTCAGCTTGCCCTTTGGCTATACGGATTGCAGTCACTTTCCCTTCTGGATTGCACAGCTGGACCAGACACAAGCGATCGCGCAGCGGCAATAATCCCATTGTTTCTGTATCAACTGCGATCGCTGTAGATTCTAAATACTGGTTAAGGGCTGCGTCACTGAGGTCGCGATCGCTCACCTGAAAATCTGATAATGTCATCAATTGTTCAAAAATAATAGCAGTGTCCAGCAGAAAAAAGTCTTGTCAGACACTACATTATTATTGTGCAAAAAAATCAAAAATTAAATCTACCTAGCCCGAAAAAACAGTTGTGTTAGGTAGACTTCGCCTTGATTATTAGTAGCAACGCCAATTCCAGTCAGGTTGTAATTCCCTTTAAGGTTCTTTAGGTGTCCAGGACTTTTGATCCAGCCACTAACAGCTTCCTCCACGGGGTTGCTATATCCCCGGTTAAAAGCTACATTTTCCGCTGCACTGTTGTAGCGAATAGGGATAGCTTTAACTCGCCCTTCAAATCCCTGATGGCTAAATGGGGTTTTGCCTTTAGCCATATTTTGACTATGAATTCTGGCCTGTCGAGTTAAATTTGTATTTAAAGTCAACTTTGGCAGTCCTTTAGAAACCCGATATCGATTAATTTGGTCAAATACTGATTTTTCTAGTTCAGTAGTTTTAAAAGTAGGAGTCGATATTGCAGCCTGACTAGAAAAAAGCGACAACAGCTTATTACGGGTGGATGTATTCGTAGAAGTATGATTTGGTATCGGAGCAGTCGTTAATCCACTAGCAAGGACAAGCGCACTTAAAGCGATGCCAAAAGCAGTTTGTCGGAACATGGAGAATTGCGTAATGTGTAGAGATATAAGACTTCTACTCTACCTTATTGTTCCGAAGATATATACCACAATACTATTAAGTAATGATGAATTTCGGCAATTTGGCTACATCCTTTACAAGTAACACAAACAATCATTTCCAATTATCACTACTTTAATCGATCGGCTTCATGAAAATCACGGTTAATTTTGCTAATAATTTCAGATTTTCATGAATTATCAAGCAAAAGCTTTACTAACAGGTTAAAGTCTGGGGAATTTGAGAAAAAACCTCAACTTTACCAAATTTAACGCTGTGTGCAATTTTTACTCAAACCTAATCTCCTTGCCTAATAATAAGGAATGGGTAGAATTCAAAGCCTTTCTCTATTTGCAGCAGAGAGCAATGGAAGTGAGGTCAGAATATTAAGTTGCACATCGCGTCAAACCTATGAGCGAATGAATATTTGTGTGAAGTAGATTGCGCCTTGACTGTTTTTGGCGACACCAATCCCCGTCAAATTATAATTACCTCTGATATTGGCAAGATGCCCTGGACTTTTGAGCCAGCCTTGAACAGCCATTGTGGCAGGATCGCTATATCCCTGGTTGTAAGCAACATTTTCAGCACCTCCTCTGTAAGAAATACCGGTTGCATTAAGACGTTGTGAAAATCCATTATGTCCAAAGGGAACAGTACCATTAGCCATGTTCTTACTATGAATCCTGGCTTGATTATCGATGGCAGAATTACGAGTCAGCGCTGGTAGCCCTTGGGAAACTCTGTAGTTATTGATTTGGTTAAAAATTGACTGTTCTATAGCAGCAGTGTCCATGCTATTTGCTGCAACTTGATTAGTGTTATTCGATACATTGGAAGGTACTGGCGTACAAGCTGGATTTGTTCCAGAAGTAGCGATCGCTCCACTACTGAGAGCAATAGTGCCTAAAGCAACACTGTAAACTATTTGTTTGATCATTTGTTGGCAGTAAAGTTTTAGACAATGTAACCAACGAATATCAATGTGACAAACTGCTTATAGGTCTAAATAGCTCTATTTTTAGGATTTTTTGCTCAAAAACTACTAGCAAACGTTTAAATACATGATTTGACGCAAAAATACTACTGTTTAATCAATAGTCGTCTTTTATCACTAGTATGATTCTTTTTATCCCAGATTCCGTATTTAGACTGTCCTATAGTGTAATCACTAGACTTTTTTTGAATTTATGAGTTCTATCTGATGCTTATTTATCTTCATAAACTCAGCTATTTTACTGTACTTAAGTATATTAAATAGCTTTTTTATATCAAAAAAGCAGTAAAAACCGATTGTAATAGTTGAAGATGCAGAATGTCGGATAAAAAATGGCTGGATTTATTCAGCCAAATTTCTACGTAATTTAAACTAGGCTTATTTAAGTGGTTCTAACTCTTCCTGTATCACACGCAACACCCGTGCAATATATTCTGCACGCCACTGTTCCCGTTCCTTGCTTACTTTCACATCCGGCTCGTAAGCTTCAATCTCACTAGCCGATAAAATACCTTTCACCTCTAGCAACCGTTCAATGGTGTCTAGCCGCTCATGCAGGACGGACACTTCACCAGTCAAAGCCATGACGATCGTTAACAATTTATCAGTTTGCGAATTTTCTAAGTAAACAGGTCGTTTACCCTTGGCTATTTTTGTCATCCTGATACCAATTCTCCAAAAATAAAACTAGACATACAAAATGAGGAAAGCCAGATAAAATCTGACTTTCTCAATGACGAATTACGTTAGCGTAGCAGGCCATAGCCGATTACGAACTTGTACTGAGCGTAGCCGAAGTATTACGAAACTTTCTCTGCTTACTTAGTTGCAGCAACGAGAAACCAAGTGCCTTGGGTGGCTGAGTTACGATTTTTAACCAGGCCATTAGTTTCTTTTGCTCTCCATGCCCCATTTGGGACAAATTTCTCGAATGTCTTATCTGCTGAAAAACCAGCCTCAGTAACTAGCGGCACCAAATCTAAATCGCGTACAGCACTCCAAAAGGGTTCGTTGTTGTTAACGGTTTCCCCATCAGACATAAACTGTGTATAAAGATCCATGTGATGATACAGGGGTGCTTCCAGATGAATCATCATGCCACCAGGAGCTAGTAGACGATAAGACTCTTGCATAACTTTACGCACAGATGACGGGGGGATTTCATGTAGCAAAATGTGAGAAACCACTAAGTCAAATGATTCATCGGGGAAGTTAGTATGTTCGGCATTTTGCTGAGAGAAGTGTACCCGTTTTCCCAAGGCTTCGGCTCTTGCATGAGCATAACGCAGGATAGATGCACCTATATCGATGGCATGCACTTCTGCATCTGCGAAACCATCGACATAAGGTAATGTGCTATTGCCAATAGAACATCCCATATCGAGGATTTTTCTCGGTCGAAAATTGGGAAACTCTGCTAAAAGGTAGTTTTGGACTATAGATAGCCCCATATCATCGTTGAGCGGCCCCAACCAACCTAGTCCATAAACGTAAGCGCCGCGATCATAGGTTGCACCAGCTGCGACATCATCAGCAGTGAATTCACTGTGATATCCTCCGGGCATACAGTGAATGTCTACAGCCTTTTGATAAGCAGGTATTTGAAAATTTGGGTCGAGGGTTAAAGTACCCAGTTCACCACCTTTATCTTTGGCACGCTCAATCAACTCTGGCAGTTGTCTGTCAACGTTGGCATTTACAGCATCCCATAACATTTCCTGGCTGATGCGCTTGAGGGCATTAGTCCAGCGATAATAGGGTTGGTGCTGCATTACTTCCCGAATTTCATAACGATTCTGGGGAGGACGCTGATGTTCTTGTTCAAACTTCGGCTTCGCTAGTTTTTCATAAACTTCCTTATTACCAGGAAGGATATTCCTGAAAATGTGCATTCTCATAGTTTGCACAAAGTTTTGGCGTGCCAACTCGTCATGAGTGGGTTGCGGTAACATTGGGTGTTGGAATTGTTGATCCATTATTGTTTTTTCCCAGATATTTTATGTAGATTTACCCTGGATACAATAACTTGGCTACCGTTTGTACATCTTTGTCACCACGTCCAGAGCAGTTAATTACAATCCGAGGACTGTCGGTTAGTTGAGGACAGAGGGTTTCGAGGTAAGCGATCGCATGGGCTGTTTCCAATGCTGGGATAATCCCCTCCAATTTCGACAATCGCTGGAATGCCGCCAAAGCTTCTGCATCCGTCACACTATAGTATTCAGCGCGACCAGTATCCTTCAAATAGCTATGTTCTGGGCCCACGCCGGGATAATCTAACCCCGCACTAATCGAGTGTGCCTCAATGATTTGTCCATCTTCATCTTGCAGTAGGTAGCTCATGGCTCCGTGCAATACACCAATCCGTCCTTTTGTCAAGGTTGCGGCGTGTTTTTCGGTATTGACACCTTCCCCGGCTGCCTCAATCCCAATGAAGCGTATAGAAGACTCATTTATAAACTCATAGAATAGTCCCATCGCATTGGAACCACCACCGACACAAGCCAAGAGAATATCAGGTAATCCACCCCACTTTTCCATTGCTTGGGCGCGGGTTTCTTCGCCGATTACTGCATGGAAATCACGTACCATCATTGGGTAAGGATGAGGCCCTGCTACCGAACCCAGGATGTAGTGAGTAGTTTCCACATTTGTCACCCAATCTCGGATTGCTTCCGAAGTAGCATCCTTCAAAGTTCCGGTTCCCGCCTCTACCGGACGCACTTCTGCCCCCATCAGCCGCATTCTAAAAACATTCAAAGCTTGGCGTTCCATGTCCTGAACGCCCATATAAATTACGCATTCCAGCCCAAAACGCGCACAAACTGTGGCTGTAGCAACTCCATGTTGTCCGGCACCCGTTTCAGCAATAATCCGCTGTTTACCCATGCGTTTCGCCAACAATACCTGACCAAGGGCATTATTGATTTTGTGAGCGCCAGTATGATTTAAATCTTCACGTTTTAAGTAAATTTGTGGCCCGGTACCATCGGGTCGGGCATAATGAGCAGTCAGGCGTTCAGCAAAATACAATGGTGTCGCACGTCCTACATAGTCCCGTAACAACTGCTGTAGTTCTGCTTGAAAACCAGGGTCATTGCGATATTGCTGATAAGCTGTTTCTAATTCAGCTAGGGCAGGCATGAGCGTTTCAGGTACATACTTACCGCCAAAGCGTCCGAAGCGGCCTAGCGTATCTGGAACCTGAGCAGTTGAACTTGGAGATAGGGGAGTGGTAGTCACAGGCTGTTTTTGATGACGGGACTGACTTAATTATTATAGAAAAGTCTGAAGCATATCTGGGGAATGGGGAGGAAGTAGGGGGCAGCACTTCGGCTACGCTCTGTTACCGAGGGGCAGAGGAGCAGAGGTGCAGGGGGGCAGAGGGGAATAATAAATAACAATATATTTGCCTTGAAGAGAAAACAGGGCTTATGCAAACTAATAGTTAAAACCCTGATTTTTAAGTAGGGGCAATTTATGAATTGCCCCTGAGTGCGTGTGCCTAAGTTTTATAGAAAATGGGGCTTGGAGATTAGGTTTCGCGTTAGCAGCTTATTAACCTAATGCGGACTTTAAATCACTTTCCGCTTGTGCTAACGCATCTGGTAATTTACTTGCATCGCGTCCGCCGGCTTGGGCTAAGTTCGGCCTTCCGCCGCCACCTCCGCCGCAGATTTTAGCGATCGCACCTACAAATTTACCAGCTTGCAAACCTTTTTTGTTCACTTCTGAACTAAAAGCTGCAACTATACTAACTTTCCCTTCTTCTGGAACAGAACCCAGTACCACCGCACCGTTACCGATTTTTTGCAACAAGCGTTCGGCTGCGGTTTTCAATGATTCTGGATCGACATCTTCTAATTGGGCGACAATAATTTTATGATCGCCTACGCTTTCTGCTGTTTGTAGTAAGCTGTCTGATTTAGCGATCGCTAGCTGTACCTTTAAGGTTTCTAATTCCTTCTGGCTATTTCTCAGTTCGCTTTGCAGACTTGTGATTCTGTCTGGTAATTCTTCGGGTTTCACTTTAAAGCGATCGCTCAAATCTTTAACTACTTTATCGCGCAGATTGAGATAATCGAGTATTGCTGGCCCCGAAACACCTTCAATCCGCCGCACCCCAGAAGCCACGCCAGCTTCCGAGATAATCTTGAAGACGCCAATTTCAGCAGTATTACTTACGTGAGTTCCACCGCATAGTTCCATTGATACGCTAGGAAAGTCAATCACGCGCACTTCCTCTCCGTACTTTTCGCCAAACATGGCAACAGCACCCCTAGCTTTTGCCTCAGCTAAAGGTAATACTTCTACCTTTGCAGCATGAGCCTCAGCAATCCAACTGTTCACCTGTTCCTCAACTTGTTGAACTTCCTCTGCTGTCAACGCACGGGGACAGTTGAAGTCAAAGCGCAACCTATCAAAGGAAACTAGAGAACCTGCTTGAGATATGCCTTCATCAACAATTTTCTTCAATGCCGCTTGCAATAGGTGCGTTGCGGTATGGTTAGCTTGAGCGCGACGGCGACAAGCCGGATCGATTTGGGCGGTGACGCGATCGCCTACGCGCAGTGTACCGCGTTCGATGCGTCCGAAGTGAACAAAGAAATCAGATTCTTTCTTCACGTCTTCTACCCGAACTACGATACCATCACCAGAGATATAACCGCGATCGCCGATTTGTCCCCCAGATTCAGCATAAAATGGCGTTTTATCAAGGACAATTTGCACTTCTGTTCCCGCTTCTGCTTCCTCTTGGGAAACACCTTCTACCAAAATCGCTTCGACTTTTGCAGTTGCCGCAGGTTGGGTATATCCGATAAATTCCGTAGCGTGGATGTGTTCTGCTAATTTGTCGAGGGAACCTTGCACAGTTAAATCGATGGTTTCATGTGCGGCTTTGGCACGTTCCACCTGCTTTTGCATTTCGGCATCAAATCCAGCTTCATCGACTGTGAGATTATTTTCTTCAGCAACTTCTTGAGTAAGTTCGAGGGGAAATCCGTATGTATCGTAAAGAGTAAATGCACTCTCACCGCTAATTTGAGTTTCCCCTCGCTGTTTCACCTCTTGGATGATTTCTTCTAGGAGTTTTTCGCCTCTATCCAGAGTTCTGAGGAAATTCGATTCTTCCCGTTGCAACTCAGCTTTAATTGCTGCTTCTCGTTGGCGCACATTGGGGTAAGCTGATTCCGAAAGAGCGATCGCAGTTTCGGCAACTTGGGTAGTAAATTCGCCAGAAATCCCAATTAATCGCCCATGACGCACTACCCGCCGAATTAATCGCCGCAGCACATAACCCCGTCCTACGTTGGAAGCGCGAATTTCATCGGCGATCATGTGGACAACAGAACGAATGTGATCACCAATCACTTTTAGAGAAACTTTGGTTTTCTCATCACTGCTGTGGTAATCAATGCCAGCAATTTGCGCTGCTGTTTGGATAATTGGAAAAATCAGGTCAGTTTCGTAGTTATTGGGTACTTTTTGGAGGATTTGCGCTATTCTCTCCAAACCCATGCCGGTGTCGATATTCTTGTTTTGCAGTGGCGTTAAATTCCCGGACGCATCCCGGTTATATTGCATGAAGACGAGGTTGTAAAACTCAATAAACCGGGAATCGTCTTCTAAATCTATATTTTCGTCACCGCGTTCTGGGTGGAAGTCGTAATAAATTTCTGAACAAGGGCCACAAGGGCCAGTAGGGCCAGATGCCCAAAAGTTATCATCTTCGCCCAAGCGTTTAATTCTCGCTATCGGCACACCGATTTGATCGCGCCAAATTCCAAAGGCTTCATCATCATCTTTAAAAACGCTGACGACGAGATTTTGTGGGGAAATGCCAAAGACTTGTGTGGAGATTTCCCAACCCCAAGCGATCGCTTGTTCTTTAAAATAATCACCAAAGCTGAAATTGCCCAGCATCTCAAAAAACGTCTGATGCCGTTTGGTGCGTCCGACATTTTCGATATCGTTGGTGCGGATACACTTTTGCGAAGTCGTAGCCCGTTTAAATTCTGGTGTGCGCTGCCCTAAGAATATTGGCTTAAATGGTAGCATCCCCGCGATCGTCAGCAGCACGGTTGGATCTTCTGGCACGAGGGAGGCACTTGGGAGAATTTGGTGTTCCCGTTGGGCAAAGAAGTCGAGAAATATGTTGCGAATTTCGTTACCGCTTAGGTACTGGGGATTTGAAGACATAGGTGTTTTTAACTTTAGACTTTAGAATTTCGACTTGGGCGTAGCGGCACTAAGTAGGTGTATTTTCATAAATAGCTTTATATATTCTTGCATTTTGTTTAATATTACTGCCAGCGAATTCTGTAAGTGAGTGACATATATGCAGTTACTAGGATGCTATTAGGCTAATGCCTGACCTTGGCAAGATGCACATAAGCGTAGCCCCTCGTAGACATAGTATTCAGCTGCTTAAGATTAATCATTAAGAAATACTTTAAAATTCCCATACTGAGGTAGCAAATGGCACTAAAACTGAAAGTATCAAATATTCCTTTTGGGGGATGCATAGAAATAATTACTTAGTATAGGCACGTTATGGAACCTAAAGCCAAAGTGGATGTAGATGTTAACGCTAAAACTGTCACGGTAGAGTCGGAAGCTTCTGAGGAGTCAATCAAACAAGTAATTGTTGCTGGTCACGCTATAGAAGGTTATTGATCTGATTCCAGCTTTTCACAGAAGTTTAGATTTTAATATCTCAGGCGACGCAAACAAAATTTTTTATATTTTTTCCGCCCGTAGAAGGGCTGAATCGAAATAATTTTCCCCAAGTAGGGGCAGGTTTTGACATCAAGTTTTTATTTAGCTTTGTTTTCCCGATATATGATGTTGCAGCAAATAAAAAAGATGTGAATTAAGTAAATAGATAAATACAGATAAAGTGTAGGCAGAAATCTTTTATTTTGACTGTCAACGCATTGTTTAATTTTGGTTCATTCTCAGTTAAATTATAAATTTTCACCTGACAATATCTGTCTTTATTTGGAGGGACTATTAGCTCCAAAGAGCTACTGTACATTGCAGTAGGTAGTTTTGCTCTATATTTTTATATGCGGTTTAAATACTTTCTTAATATTTGGTAAGAGCCTAGTTCTTAAAGAAAAAGGCTAAAAAACTTTATGGAAAATGACATTTTTCATTACATAATAAAATTTTGGATTTAATAATTCAATGGAAAAATTTTATATCTTCTTTGTTTTTCTATTTGAGAATAAATTTATCTGCCTGATGCAATGGTTATTGCAAACTATTTATTTCGGTAATTCCATCAGGGAAATAGTACTTAAGAAACTACAGCAAGAGTTTTTAGCCATTAAATAATATTCAGTATTTTTACTGTTTTAAAAATAAACTGTAAAGAAGACATTAGTTGTTATAAATGAATTTTTCCGAAACGGTAGTAGTAGATTAGTAACAAATATAAATTCTGAAAATGAGATTTAATTTGGAAATGTACTGTTTAATCGATGCTCAAAAAACAAGATGTCAAAAAATATAATTTAGCCGGAAGCATCATATTTAGTATTAGACAACAAGAGTAGTAGTTACCCAAGTGAATTTATTTAAAACTTAAATAGGATAAAAAATAAAGCAATGAATATTTCTATTCTGATCTTTGGAAAAAATAATTTTATCGCTACACTTCCAGATCAGATCCGTTATGCGACTGCTTTTAGTATAGAAGTTATGGACAATTTGGATCAAGCAGTATCGCGGATTAAAACAACACCCCCCGATATAATCCTGGTACAGGCTAGCCTGGATAGCAGTATGGAACTCTGCGGTTGGTTGAAAGAACAGACAAAACTATCGTGGATATACTGTATTCTCTTCGAGGATCGTTCTCAACAGTTGAATGATAGAAATAAGGGTTGGCACAGGGAATTAGAAATGAGTGCTGCGGCCCTAAAGCAAGGAGCCGATGCATATATTTGGCATCTTATTGAAGAAAAAACAGACTATAGCTTGGCAGAGTTGACTGCCAATCATGGATTAATACTTGCTCAATTGACAGTTGGTTTGCGGAAAGCACAAAAATACCGAGATTTGATTCGGACAAATGATATGTTATCTGCGATCGCCTTAGCAGATTCGTTGACAGAATTAAATAATCGTCGGGCTTTAGAATGGGACTTACCCAGACAAATTCAAAGAGCCAGGACTCAAAAAACTTCCCTGAGCTTGATTATTCTGGATGTAGATCATTTTAAGAAAGTTAACGATACTCATGGGCATTTAGTAGGCGATCGCATTTTGCAAGTATTATGTCAGCGCTTGCGCCACAATCTGCGCTGTCAAGATACAGCATTCCGCTATGGTGGCGAAGAATTTGTAATTCTTCTAGCTAACACTACCGATGAGGAAGCACTATTAGTAGCCCGTCGTCTCAATCGCGTAGTCAGCGACGAACCATTTGCACTCAACAATAAACTGACAATTAATGTCACCATTAGTTTGGGTACAGCCTCTCTACAAGCTGAGGATGATGAGAAAGGAGAGAGTTTGCTATATCGTGCCGATCAATGTCTGTTACAGGCTAAAAATTCTGGGCGTAATCGGGTGATTAACTCCAGCTACCTATCTCATCATGGCTCACATTTGAAAGTTGTTTCTTCGTGAAAGTTAGAAGCGTGCTGACACGTAAAGCCCATGTAGAGAAAACCCGTAGAGAGAACACAAAACGATAGTCTTTCAGGGATATCTCTGTATCCGTAGGTAATCCAAATTTTTCTGGTTTGGCAGGTTTAAAATGTATGGTGTCACTCAAAAGATATTTATGACCCTAACCCTGAACTTGCCACCAGAATTAGAACAGTATCTTGCATAACAAGCTAAAGAGCAAGGGCTTTCTGTTGAAACATATACTGTGCAGATTTTGCAAGAATATATTCTGCCAAAAGAGAAACAGTCTAAATTGGACAACTCAAAAATCTATTGATTGTCCACATCTGTAAATATAGATTTTAAATCCCGATAACCGCTAATTACCCGCACAATTACAACACTATCTTTAAAAACTCGATAAAAAATAATGTAACCATCTAAGGGTATTCCTCTAAGGCTTGGATCAAAATTGGCGTAGCTTCGTCCTATATTCGGGAATTGAGCTATGTTTTGGCACTTCTTATTAAATCCTTGAATAAATCTTTCCCCTGCGTTGATATTGCGAACTAGAAAATAATCCAAAATTTCATCTAAATCTTGGCTTGCTTCTTTGGCAATAAAATATTCCATTATCCTTGAGTCTCACGCGCTTTGCGTAACTTTTCTGAGAGTCGCGTCATCACCACTTCACCATCTATTACGTCTCCACGTTCAATAGAAGCAAGCCCAACAGCTATTTTTTTCTGGGTTTCTTCTTCCCATTGCTGATAACCCTTCTCCCATTCTTCCAGCAGTTTCAACGCTTTAACAATCACATCTTCAGCATTTTCATATCTACCTGTAGCAATTCGAGTTTGTATAAATTGCTCGTATTCCGCCTTAAGTTGGATGTTCATAATTAGCGTTTGAAATTAGCTCTAAAATAGTCTGATGGAAATAGTGAAACCCAACATTATATTAGGTTAACGTTGGGTTTGACAGAATTTAACTGCCTTGATTCGGCGGTATTTGTTCAGGTGGCGTTTCCGCAGGGGGAGCTAGTACCGCATCCGGTGCAATTTCTTCTACGGGAATCGGTCGCTTATCCTCAATTTCAAAATCTGGTTGCGCTGCTTCCACCAATTCAGGAGATGGAGGATGTGGTGGAATCGCTTCTGGTACACTCTCAGTTTTTGCTTCGGTTTCGGTAGTAACTGTCTCCTCTGCTGGTGGTTCTGGTATGACAATAGTTTTGTCAATAATCTCAACAGCAGGTTTCTCTGATATTACAGAGATAATATCTTCAGGTTTGGGGGTTGTGGGTGTCTTTTTACTCACAGTCTGTTGCACTTTGTCTTTTGCGCCACTGAAGGTACTACCAAGACCTTTTTGCAACTGGCCCAGCCGTTCCTGAAGGGACAACTTATTCACCTGTTCTTGAATGCCAGTTTTTACCGTCTCAGCACTGGGTACTTGGGTTTGTTGTGCCTGTGGAGTCAATTGCCGACGTAATGATATAGTTTGCCAGCCAAACCAGACCAAAAGAGCCACACTAGCCACATGACCGAGCAACAAACCCCCAGTAATGCGTGGCGCAAACACCCATAAGACTAAAGCGTAGAATAATCCTACGCCACTCCAGATAAAGTCATTCTTGCGGTGGATTTCTGGGAAAAAGAAAGCTGCTATGTAGATGGCTAAACTACCAAGACCCACTACCAAAGCTAGGACAAATGCCAGCATTATTTGGTTACTCCTTACTGCGTCCTTTGATTATTTCAATTTTGCAAATTTTGGCAGTCAATTGTTGATTTAGATACAATTTAAAATCAATTATCCCTGTTAGTTGTGGATTTTTGTCATTTATTCAAGTCTTAAGGTCTTCTTTAGGGGAGAACGGAAAATATCGGACTACCCTTAAAGTAAAAGGATCTGCAAGAGTTAGCCAGAAATTTTTTATGACACTACAAAGCTTTGGTGTGATTGGATTAGCCGTTATGGGTGAGAACATCGCTCTAAACGTGGAGCGCAATGGCTTCCCAATTGCAGTTTACAACCGCTCCCGAGAAAAAACGGATGCGTTTATGGCGCAGCGTGCGCCAGGACGGAACGTCAAAGCCGCCTTTACTCTAGAAGAATTCGTTGCCTTATTGGAACGTCCCCGCAAAATTCTAGTAATGGTGCAAGCTGGTAAGCCAGTGGATGCGGTAATTGCTCAACTAAAACCTTTGTTAGACGAAGGCGATATCATTATCGACGGTGGCAACTCTTGGTTTGAAGATACGGAACGACGCACTCAAGAATTAGAACCCGCAGGGCTTCGGTATCTTGGTATGGGTGTTAGTGGCGGTGAAGAAGGAGCGCTAAATGGGCCTTCACTGATGCCTGGAGGTACAACAAGCTCTTACGAGTTTCTATCGCCAATTTTCAACAAAATTGCTGCCCAAGTCGATGATGGCCCTTGTGTAACCTACATTGGCCCTGGTGGTTCTGGTCACTATGTCAAAATGGTACACAACGGCATTGAGTACGGCGATATGCAGCTAATTGCTGAAGCCTACGACTTGCTGAAAAATGTCGCTGGATTAGACCATAATCAGCTACATGAGGTGTTTGCGGAATGGAACACCACTGATGAACTCGATTCATTTTTGATTGAGATTACGAAGAATATCTTCCCATATCTTGACCCAGAAACAAATAAACCCCTGGTGGATTTGATTGTTGACGCAGCAGGTCAAAAGGGAACTGGACGCTGGACTGTGCAAACTGCATTGGAATTGGGAGTTTCTATTCCTACAATTACAGCAGCAGTTAATGCCCGGATTATCTCTTCGATTAAAGAGGAGCGGGTTGCAGCATCTAAAGTCCTCACAGGCCCCAGTGGCAAGTATGACGGGCAAACCAAGGACTTTATCAACAAAGTACGCGATGCTCTCTATTGCTCAAAAATTTGTTCTTATGCTCAAGGGATGGCGTTGCTATCCACAGCTTCAAAAACATATAACTGGAATTTGGATCTGGGCGAAATGGCGCGGATTTGGAAAGGTGGTTGTATTATTCGCGCTCGCTTTTTGAATAAGATTAAAAAGGCTTTTAGCGAAAATCCAGCTTTGCCTAACTTGCTGTTAGCTCCTGAATTTAAGCAGACAATTCTCGACAGACAGACTGCTTGGCGGGAAGTGATTGCAACAGCTGCAACATTGGGAATTCCAGTACCCGCATTTAGCGCATCCTTGGATTATTTTGACAGCTATCGCCGCGATCGCTTGCCCCAAAACCTAACTCAAGCACAACGCGACTACTTCGGCGCACATACCTACTTGCGTCTTGATAAGCCCGGAACTTTCCATACTGAATGGGTACCCATTGCTGAAGCCCAGAAGTAAGCTTTTGGACATCTGTATCAGAATATTGTGAAAGGTTAGTCAGTTTCAAAATACAGTTTTAGAAGTGGCTCTGAGTTTCAGAGCCACTTTTTTTTAACGTAGACACCATAGCAAAGTGCTGAGTGCTGAGTGCCGAGTGCTGAATAAAAACCCAGTCGTTTCAAGTTTTTGAGCAATCAACACTGTCCTAATTTATGTGACTACGGCTATAAAGAAACAAACTGTAGAGACGCAAAGAATTCAGTTTTCTATTTTTTATTAATTTTAGGGGTTATTATTACCAAGATATTTAGCTTTTAATTCTTCTAACTCTTCATCTATTTTACTTTTACTATTAGGCTGAGATGTAGGATTTGGTGGCTGTATTTTATTGGGTTGAGGTTTGCTGTTACCCATAAATTGGGTTTTCATTTCTTCTAATTCCCGATCGAGTTGACTAGGAGATTTCGATACAAAATTGGGTGAAGAATTTGGTGACGATTGAGAGATAGGTTTTGCTGCAATCGCTGGTGATGCTACTGGCGAGTATTTATTTAAGTCTTTGAGAACTTCGTCTACTGTTTGATAACGCCGAATCGGGATACTTTCTAGCATCTTGTTGAGAATGCGGCTCAACTCATTACTGACGGGAGTTTGCAAGTATTGCTGCCATACCCAAGTATCGTTGTTAGTATCATAAGAATCGAAGGGCGATCGCACTGTTAATAAATTAATACAAGTCGCACCCAAGCTATAAATATCGCTAGCGAAAATAGCTTTACCTCTCATTTGTTCAGGGGCAACATATTCTGGACTACCAATACTAGTACCAGTTTTATTTAAGGCAGCACCAGTGGTAGATTTAGCAGCCCCAAAATCTACTAATACTAGTTTGCGATCGCCATTGCTCTCACGAATAATATTTTCTGGCTTAATATCGCGGTGAATTACGTGTCTGGCATGACAAAATTGCAAAACTGACAATAAATCGTTTAATAGTTGCCAGATTTGCGTTTCACTAAAAGCACCTTTATGTGCTAATTCCTGGGCTAAGTTTTCCCCGTCGATAAATTCTTGTACAAGATACTGCCGATTTTCTTGGGTAAAATATGCCAGTAATTCGGGAATCTGCGGATGTTTGCCCAATTCATCTAACTGCACCGCTTCTTGGTTAAATAACTCTACAGCTTTTGCCAGAGTGCTAGTGCCTTGAGATTGGGGATAAAATTGCTTAATTACGCAGCGTGGTTTTGAGGGTTTATCCTCATCCACAGCTAAAAAGGTTTTGCCAAAACCACCTTGTCCGATTGGTTTGACAGCACGGTAACGTTCTTTGAGGAGTAACTTGGTACCACAAGTCCGGCAAAAATTGACATCATCAGGATTTTCGGGCTTGGGACAATGGGGATTAAGGCAGTAGCTCATACAGGCGATCGCTCTTATATCTCTATATTTTCCTCTGTCCCAGGCAAAAGGGTGTAATCAATAAATTTTGGATTTGTGTCACGCAGAAGGGGTAAAAGCGGGTGAAAGAACGATTAACTAAAAGAATATGAATCATAGTACACTATCCCACTTCTAAGAAACCAGATTTTGTGAGGACTGAGGAATCAACTCAAAACCAAAAGCCTGGGCTTTTTTGTGGAGATTATTAACCATTCGCTCACGATAACGTTGCTCATAATAATTCATCCCAGGATCGGTATAATCTCCTCCGGTCGTCCAAAGTTTGTAAAAAATCCGGGCAATCTTATGAGCGGTAGCAGTAATAGCTTTAGGAGAGCCAAGTCGAGAACGTAAGCGACGATAAAACGCACCCAAAGCAGAATGACTTTTGCCGGCAGTTTGTGCTGCTATACGGAAAGCATTGGCGGCGCGGTTGACTACAAGACGAGTTTGAGAACTTTTAATTTTGCCACCAGTAATGCGTCAACCGCTTTTGTCACTCTCCGAAAACAAAAATCAAATGGAAAGTGCAAGGGTTTTGAGACTCTAGAGATTATAGCCTTGCACTTTTTTGTAGAAAAAAGCTTCAACCCCTTATCTGGACTAGATTACACTTTTATTCAGCAAGCCCTACTTAATTCTGATTACTGAATCGGTGTTCTAGGGGGTAAAAGCACAATATCAGGTTCTCTCTGTGCCGCCGTTGAAGTCGGCTGTACCTGCAATCTGCCAGTCTTGATCAGCCACCTGGGT